>CAWDEF010000002.1:0-5245 GCA_963801275.1 uncultured Acidobacteriota bacterium
GTGGGTTCCCTTTCCCGGCTCGGACCCCGCCAGGAGAACCCGCTTTCCGTCCGGCAGCCAGGCGCCCCACGGCTGGTACCGGATGGCATCGCCCGGCAACGTCCGCGTCTGGCCGGCGCCGACCGGCAGCAGCGAGAGCTGGGTATTGGGAGTCTCCCACTTGACCGAGAGCGCCCAGCGGCCGTCCGGAGAGAGCGCGACCGTATTGCCGTCCCCCAAACGGACGGCGGGAGATCCGTCGGTCCTGCGGGAGTAGACGGGATAGCTGCTTCCGTCTCCCCGGTTCTGTTCTTCGAAGAGAAGCAGCCGGCCATCGGCCGACAGGGCGATCGGAAACGACCAGTCCAGCCAGGAGAGATTGCGCTCTTTCGTTTCGCCCGGAGCCATTCCCGCGATCTCCCGGCGGGTGTTGGTGTGGGTCAGAAGCACCATTCCGTTGGGGGAGATGTCCTCGACCCACAATCCCCCGGGGACCCGCGCGACCACCCGCTGGGAGCCCGAAAGCGAGATCGCCCGCAGCGCGCCCCCCGCGCTGAACCAGATTTCCTTGCCCGACGGAGACCAGGCGATGCCCTGCCCTCCGTGCTCGCTGAGCGTCGTCTTCTTCCCGTTCGAGTCCACGACGCAGAGAGAGCCGACGTTGTCTCCGCGAGTCCCGTGATCGATGAAGGCGATCCGGTCGCCCTGCGGGCTCACGCGCACCAGGCTCACCCAGCCCGGCGCCTCGTAGAGGACCTTCCCGATCGGGAACTCCAGGCGGTTCTTTCCTTCGACGTCATGGACGATCGCGAGCGACTTGCCGTCGGGGGCCCAATCCGCCTCGGAGACGTTCTCGAGGATCTCCCTCGGCGCTCCGCCGTCGAGCGGGACCTGCGCCAGCGTGCCGCTATTCTCCCAGCCCGTCACGAAGTGGCGGTTGAGAGAGACCGCCATCTCCCCAGACCGCGAGATCGAGAGAACGTCGGCCGAGCCCAGGTCGAGCGCGCGGGACTCGGGACTCTCCGGGCGCGTCGAGAAGAGCTCCACCGGCGCTCCATCCCAGGCGGCGCCGTACACGACCGTCCGGCCGTCCGGCGCAAAGCGCGCCGACCAGACCAGGCCGCGGCGGAAAGTGAGCTTTCGAAATGCGGGAGGCTCGGGCGCGGGTCTCCTCGCGAGGAGCGCGCCCGCGATGCCGGCCAGGACCATGCCGGCCGCGACGGCCGCTCCGGCTCGAAGGAGCGAGACTCCTCGGACCGCGAGAGGGCTCTTCGACGGCGCGGCTGACCCGGCAACCGATCCCGATTGCCCCGAGAGAGAAAGCAGATCGAAGGCGAGGTCGCGGGCGGACTGAAAACGCTCCTCGGGGTTCTTCTCCAGGCAGTGCCGGACGATGCGCTCGAGACCCGGCGGGATACTGCGGTTAATCTCCGAGAGCTCGGCGGGCTCCTTCGTCAGGATCGCGCTCATCGTGTCGGCGGCGCTGTCGCCGTGGAAGGCTCGCTTCCCGGAGAGCATCTCGTAGAGGATCGAGCCGAAGGAGAAGATGTCGGAGCGGTGGTCGGCGCCGCGCCCGCGCACCTGCTCGGGGGCCATGTAGCCCATCGTCCCGAGGACGACGCCCGGCTCCGTGGCCGCGGCCTGCGTCGGAAGACTCGTCCCCGCCGGGGATTCCTCGGGCCGCGTCAGCTTGGCGAGGCCGAAGTCCAGGATCTTGACCCGGCCGTCCCGCGTCACGAAGAGGTTTTCGGGTTTCAGGTCGCGATGCGCGATCCCCTTCTCGTGCGCGGCGGCGAGCCCCTGGGCGATCTGGACCGCGTATTCGACAGTCTTGCGCGGCGCGAGAGCGCCGGCGGCGAGCCGCTCGCGCAGCGTCTCTCCCTCGAGAAGCTCCGAGACGAGGTAGGGCGACCCCTCGACTGTCCCGATGTCGTGGATCGCCAGGATGTTGGGGTGATTCAAGGCTCCCGCCGCCTGGGCCTCCTGCTCGAAGCGGCGCAGCCTGTCGGGATCGGCCGAGAAGGATGCCGGCAGGACCTTGATGGCGACTTCGCGCTTCAATCTCTCGTCGCGAGCGCGATAGACCTCGCCCATCCCTCCCGCCCCCAGAGGCGCGAGAATCTCGTAGGGGCCGAGACGAGTTCCTGCGGAGAGAGACATTTCGATCCGAGGGATTCTAGCCCGCCCGGCGAGAGGTCGAGTCGCTGCCGGAAGCCGGCTGCAGCTGCCGATAGAGGCGGCGGTACCCGTCGCATTCGGCCTGCAGCTCGGCGATCAGCCGGCCGAAGCGTTCCTCGCCGCGGATCGACTCGAGAAACGCGTCGCGTTCGAAGAAGCTGTAACACGGGAACCCGCCGCGCGCGGCATCGGTCAGCCAGTCGAGAGCCCGGTCCTTCTCGCCGAGCAGGGCGTAGATGCAGGCGATGTCGTGCTGGGCATGGTGATAATGCCCGAAGGATTTCTTCTGACGCACGCTCCGGTCGACATGGTCTCTCGCCGCGGCGGCGTCGCCGCGGAGGGCGGAGATCAGGCCGCGCAGGGAATGAAACAGGATGAACCCGCCCTGCTCCGACTCGCGGACGACTCTCCCGGCGGTCTGTTCGGCGCCTTCCAGATCCCCGAGGCGAACCTGGCTGAGCGCGGCCTGATAGGTCAGCCAGGAGGAAGGGTTCTTCCGATTGGCAGCCTGCGCCATCTCGAGGCTCTCGCGGTAGCTCCCCTGCAGGTATCGGGACGACCAATCACAATCACAAGCTCACTTCAGTCCCTCGACGATGTAGAGGTCCGAGAGGACGCGATTACACCCGTAGACGAGGGACTTGCCGTCGGCCGACAGGACGATCCGTCTCAGGCTCCGGACTCCAGCGGGATCCGCGGGGGCGATGGTTCTCCAGGGCTCGCGTCGGCCCGTCGTCACGTCCACGCGGAAGATCTCGACGGGCGCGCTGCCTCGCGAGAGAAAGACGGAGTCGCCGACGGCCCAGCGCAGCGGAAAGTCTCCCGGAGTCGAGCCGGGCAGCGGCCGCGGCGCTCCTCCCGCCGCCGGAAGGAGCACGAGCCTTCCCGCCGAGTCGGTGGCGACGACGGTCGTTCCGTCCGGGGAGACCGAATGAGCGGACTGGATGAGCAGTCCGGCTGCGATGCGCCGAGGCTTCCCGCCGGAGAGATCCTGCACGTAGAGGGTGGGAGGACCGGCGGGCTCTCTCCCGCAGATCAGGAGGCGACGGCCATCGGGAAAGAAGTTCGCCCAGATGTAGTTCTGGATCGTCCCCCGGTCCAGACGCCTCGGCTCTCCGGGCCCGGTCGGAAGAAGGAGCATCTGCTCGGGCGTTGTGGGAACCAGGACGACGACCCATTTGCCATCAGGGGAGAACTCCGCAGGGTCCCCTTCGCCCAGCCGGACGACGGGGGAGCCGTCGATCTTTCGCAGACAGGCGGTGTGTTGCGGACCGCCCCCCCGCCCCTCCTCGGAAAAGAGCAGCGTCTTCCCATCCGGAGAAAGGTCCAGGGGGACAGACCAGTCGAGCCAGCTCAAGTCTCGTTCCCGCGTCTCCCCTGGAGTCAGAAAGAGCGCCGACAACCTCTCGGTGCTGCGCGTCATCAGGACGCGTCCGTCGCGGAAGATGTCCTGCAAGATCATCCCGCCGGGGACACGGGCCACCAGGCGCTGGCGCCCCGAGAGGCTCACGCATAGAGGTCGCGGGCGACGCCGGATGCGGCCGCCGTGAAAAAGACTTCCCTTCCTTCGGGAGACCAGGCGAGTCCCTGCTCGCTATTCCAGCCGCTCGAGAGCGTGCTTGTTTTCCCGGTGAGGTCCACGACGGCGACCGAGCCCCGGTCGTCGGTATAGTCGGGATGCTCGAAGAAGGCGACCCGGTCTCCTTGCGGCGAGACGCGCGCGTAGGCGATCCAGCCTCCCGCGCTCTCGTACAGGACCTTTCCCAATGGAAACTCCAGCCGGAATCGGCCATCCACCACGCGGATGGCCGCGAGCCGGTCTCCCTCTGGCGACCAGTCCGCGAAGACGACGTCCTCGGCGATCTCACGTGGCGCGCCTCCGGCCAGGGCGACCTGCGACAGGGTTCCCCGGGTCATGCCACGCGGCAAGACTTGCCCGCCGGAGATGATCGCGAGATTTCCCCGCGTGGAAATAGAGAGGAGATACGCGCTGCTCCCCAGGCCGAGCGGGCGGGCCTCGGGAAACTCGAGACGCGTGGAGGAAATCTCCGACGTCCCGCCGTCCCAGGCCGCCGACAGGACGATCGTCTGGCCGTCTGGCGCGAATCGGGCGGACTGGATCGAGCCGTGCCTGTAGGTGACCTGATGGTAAGCCGGCGGGCCGGGGCGATTCGACCGCTCGACGCGGCGGCCCGCCAGGTATGCCGCGACGGTAAGCAGAACAATTGAGGCAACGACCGCGGCGCCGACGACCCGGCGCCTGCGGTTCGGGAGACCGGCTGCCGGAGAAACGGCGGACTGGCCCGACACCCCTGACAGCGCCTCGAGGTCGAAGGCCAGGTCTCGGGCCGATTGGAAGCGCCGCTCCGGGTTCTTCTCCAGGCAGTGGCGCACGACGCGGTCCAGGCCCGGAGAGATCCTCCGATCGGTGGCCGAGAGGTCGGCCGGATCCTCCCTCAGGATCGCGCTCATCGTGTCGGCGGCCGTGGCGCCGCGAAACGCGCGCTGTCCCGAGAGCAGCTCGTAGAGGATCGCGCCGAAAGAGAAGATGTCGGACCGGTGATCCGCCGGCTGCCCGCGCACCTGCTCGGGCGACATGTAACCCAGCGTCCCCAGGACGACGCCCGGCTCGGTCCCCGTCGCTGCCGCCGTCGGCATGTCTGTCCGCGTTCCTCCCGGCGCGGTCTGGATGAGCTTGGCCAGACCGAAGTCGAGGATCTTGACCCGCCCGTCCGTCGTGACGAAGAGGTTCTCGGGTTTCAAGTCCCGATGCACGATCCCTTTTTCATGCGCCGCGGCCAGGCCCTGGGCGATCTGCATCCCGAAGTCGATCGCCTGCCGCGGGGAGAGTCCTCCTCCGGCAAGCTGGGAGCGAAGCGTCTCGCCCTGGAGCAGCTCCGACACAACGTAGGGAGCGCCCTCGTGCGTCCCGACGTCGTACACGGAGGTGATGTTGGGGTGGTTCAGGCTCCCGGCCGCCTGCGCCTCCTGCTCGAACCGGCGAAGCCGATCCGGGTCGCTCGAGTAGGAAGCGGGCAGGACCTTAACGGCGACTTCGCGCTTCAACCGCGTGTCCCGCGCCCGGTAC